>NZ_WLUL01000008.1:0-4610 GCF_009706585.1 Providencia sp. wls1916 | reverse complement strand
CAACGTGGCCGATTGTACCAACGTTAACGTGCGGTTTTGAACGTTCAAATTTTTCTTTAGACATTAGATTGTCCCTCTAAGACACGGAATCGGTGGTTAAACCACATCAACCAAGCAAGGATTAAATTCGCTTGTATTCTTTCTTTACAGGAGACAAAACAGGAGATAATTGAGAACATCGGGGAAGTGGTGCTGATAGGCAGATTCGAACTGCCGACCTCACCCTTACCAAGGGTGTGCTCTACCAACTGAGCTATATCAGCACATCTTGGAGCGGGCAGCGGGAATCGAACCCGCATCATCAGCTTGGAAGGCTGAGGTAATAGCCATTATACGATGCCCGCAATGAACTCGGCTACCTGAGTTATCAGCTGTTAAACTGTTTTCCGCAAAGCTTATAGAAGCTTATTGGAGATGGTGGTGGGAGAAGGATTCGAACCTTCGAAGTCTGTGACGGCAGATTTACAGTCTGCTCCCTTTGGCCGCTTGGGTATCCCACCTATCCAAATTTTTAATGGTGCCGGCACCAAGAGTCGAACTCGGGACCTACTGATTACAAGTCAGTTGCTCTACCAACTGAGCTATGCCGGCATCAAGTGCTGCGCATTCTAGGAAGAGTGAGCGCAGGTTGCAACAAAAAAATTTAATTTTTTGTTCATTTGCTCATATTTTATTCACTTTTTGCGATTTTGTTGATTTTTTATCTATTTTGAGATTAAAACATCAACAGCAGCCATCAACTATAATCGATTATAATCTTAGGAGTAAAGCACCGTTATCGAGTTTGGTTTCGTAAAATATAATTTTTTTATTCACTATCACAGTTTTTCCCCTATTTTTATCGTTTAGTTTTTCAGCAAAAATCCTGCTTTTTTTTGCATACGTCAAAAAAAATTCACATAAAACACAAAAAAACCTACGCCTACTTCTCTTCACTCGCTATGATGCTACCAAATTTTATGGATACAGATGCTTTTGCAGCCTGTCCAACCTGCACACAATAGGCAGATGTTGGCTTATGAAACAAAAAGAAAATTTTATGACGACACCATATTTAGAGTTCGATAGAGAGCATTGGGCCACTTTGCGTGATTCTGTACCTCTAACATTATCATCAAGTGAGCTTCTTGAACTTAAAGGTATTAATGAAGAGCTCTCCATGGATGATGTCATCGAAATTTATCTTCCTCTTTCGCGTCTGCTGAACTTTTATATAAGTTCCAATTTGCGCCGTCAGGCGGTGTTAGAGCAATTTTTAGGGACTAATGGAGCAAAGGTACCCTATATCATTGGTATCGCTGGTAGTGTTGCTGTAGGAAAAAGCACTACCGCTCGTTTGCTACAAGCGCTACTAACCCGTTGGCCAGAACATCGAAAAGTTGATTTGATTACTACCGATGGCTTTTTATATCCAAACCAAGTCTTGCGCGACAAAGATATAATGAAGAAAAAAGGTTTTCCGCAATCTTACGATATGCGGAAGTTGGTTAACTTTGTTTCTCAAATCAAGTCAGGAGCGCGCAATGTTGCAGCACCTGTTTATTCGCATTTAACATACGATATTGTTCCTGATCAGACACAAGTTATCGACCAACCTGATATTTTAATATTAGAAGGGTTAAACGTCCTGCAAAGTGATATGGACTACCCTCAAGATCCTCACCATGTCTTTGTTTCTGATTTTGTTGATTTTTCCATTTATGTTGATGCTGCCCCTCAATTACTGAAGCAATGGTATATCGGACGCTTTTTGAAATTTAGACAAGGTGCGTTTTCTGATCCCGATTCATATTTCCATAATTACTCTAAGCTCAGTGAAGAAGAAGCTATCAATGTAGCGAGTTCAATTTGGGATGAGATTAATGGTTTAAATCTTGAAGAGAATATTTTGCCGACGAAAGAACGGGCAAGTTTAATTATGACTAAGGGTGAAAATCATTCTATTAGGAATGTACGCTTAAGAAAATAATTGATAAGGCCGGTATTATCCGGCCAATTTAATTAATTTTCATTCGATCTTAATGATATTTCACCGCCAATATAGGGGATAATGTCTCCATTTTCTTTTTGTAATAACAGAGCGCCCTGCTCATTTATTCCCTTTTCAACACCTACAACAATATCATTACCAATCAATAATTTAACCTTGCGTCCTAAAAAATTATCTAATTCAAACCATCGAGACAAAAATGGTTCCAATCCTTGTTTCTCAAATATACATAATGATTCTTTTAATGAATTAATAATATTTCCAGCTAACTCATTTCTCTCAATATTTTCAATTTCATCAATTAATGCAGACCAAGCTTGATTTATTGTTTCTTCTTTTTTAATGATATTTTTACTCATACCAATATTGATACCAACACCAATAATAATATGCGCTGCATCACCAGTTTTACCGGTTAGTTCAACCAGAATTCCAGCAAGCTTCTTATCATTCATGTAGAGGTCATTAGGCCATTTAACTTTGACTTTATTTCCACATAATTTATTTAAGGTTTCAGCAATCACAATACCAACAACTAAGCTCAAACCAATCGCAGCAGCAGGACCTTGCTCTAACTTCCAATATGTTGAAAGGTAAAGGTTACATCCGAATGGCGAAATCCATTGGCGCCCGCGACGACCTCTTCCCGCACTTTGGTATTCAGCTAAGCAAGTATCCCCAGATTGCAGATGAGGGATTCGATCCAACATATATTGGTTAGTTGAATCGATAACCGGTTCAACTATAACATTAGAGTCAGTAACATACTGTTCAATGCGTTCTTTACTCAGTAGGTTAATTTGCGAAGGAAGCTGATATCCTTTGCTAGTCACTGTTTGAATATCGAGACCCCATGAGCGCAATGTTTTAATATGTTTGTTAATTGCCGCTCTCGTCATTCCTAAGCGTTCACCCAGTTGTTCTCCTGAATGAATTTGTCCATCCGCCAAAATATCGATAACCTGTAATGGAATACTCATCTCTTTCATTGTATACAGTCCATCGCATTGACCTCTCCATTTCGTCCTATAAAACGAACTTCAGGCTCCAAAAATATATCGAAATGCTGTGCAACTGTGTGGCTGACATGCTTAGCGAGCTCCACAATATCTTTTCCTGTCGCATTCTCTCTATTGATCAATACCAAAGCTTGCTGTGTATGAACTGCAGCACCACCTAGTTCATAACCTTTTAAGCCACATTGGTCAATCAACCAACCTGCCGCTAATTTCACATTTCCATCTGCCTGAGCGTATTGAGGACAATTAGGATAGCTAGCTTTGATTGTCTCCGCGAGTTCACCAGAGACGACCGGATTTTTAAAGAAACTACCAGCATTACCTGTTACAGCGGGATCCGGTAATTTACTTCTGCGAGTCGCACATACCGTATCAAACACATCAGAAGGCGTTACAGTATTAGGATCGAGCTTAGCTAAATCACCATATGTTAGCTTTGGTGACCATTCCTTAGCAAAAATCAATCCAACGCTGATAATCGCATGTGAATTCTGATATTCATGTTTAAAGATGCTGTCTCGATATCCAAAACCGCATTCTTCAGCAAGGATTCGAGTGATTCGACCTGTATTTAAGCAGAGGATATCCACATATTCACAAATATCTTTTAGCTCTAAGCCATAAGCTCCAATATTTTGTATCGGTGCAGAACCTACGCATCCAGGGATCAGCGCTAAGTTCTCTGCACCATATATTCCTTTATGAAGCAATGTTTCAAGTAGTTGATGCCAGTTTTCCCCCGCGGATGCGTGTACATGCCAAGCATCTGCAGACTCAGTAATTTCGATACCTTTAATTCTGTTTACAATGACCACACCTTCAAAGTCTTCAGTAAATAACACATTGCTTCCCCCGCCTAATAGCAGTACTGGAAGATTGCCATTTTTTGCTGTTGTCCACTGTTGGTACAGCGCATCAGCGCTTTGTACAATATTCACCTTAATAGCTTTGGCATCAATACCGAAGCTATTAAGTGATTTGAGTTCGGCGGTCAGGTTCATTACTACCTTCATTTCAAATAGTGATCTAAGATTTTATAAGTCTATCAGCCAGACCTAGCAGTGAATAGCATGTAGGCGGAAATAATATGATAAGTAAAAAATTGAGAAGAGTTTTGGAAAGTACAGATCGTTAGATAGCAAAAAGCCACCCATTGGGTGGCTTCTTATATTTAAAACCTAGCAGTTCCCTACTCTCACATGGGGAGACCCCACACTACCATCGGCGCTACGGCGTTTCACTACTGAGTTCGGCATGGGGTCAGGTGGGACCACCGCGCTATTGCCGCTAGGTAAATTCTTTTAAACTATTTTAGTATTCATGGTGCTGATACCCAGATTCGAACTGGGGACCTCACCCTTACCAAGGGTGTGCTCTACCAACTGAGCCATATCAGCAATATGGTACGGTCAGTCAGCACTGACACAACCTTAAAAATTGATGTCTGGCAGTTCCCTACTCTCACATGGGGAGACCCCACACTACCATCGGCGCTACGGCGTTTCACNACTGAGTTCGGCATGGGGTCAGGTGGGACCACCGCGCTATTGCCGCCAGACAAATTCTGTTTATTCCCGTCTAAGTTTTCTCTTAAACCAGAA
>NZ_WLUL01000007.1:0-29899 GCF_009706585.1 Providencia sp. wls1916 | reverse complement strand
GCGGCAATAGCGCGGTGGTCCCACCTGACCCCATGCCGAACTCAGTAGTGAAACGCCGTAGCGCCGATGGTAGTGTGGGGTCTCCCCATGTGAGAGTAGGGAACTGCCAGACATTAAATTAGCCGAGAAGCCACCCATTGGGTGGCTTTTTTGCGTTTTGGGGCCTAAAAAATAGGTGATAAAAGGCAAGATAGTCATCCTTTGAAGCGTGATTATCGAAACAGCCCCCTTCAGATCTCACTAATTTCGTTGTTCTTACTCTCTGGATGCCTGTATTTAAAGGCCACTATGCAAAAACTACCACCCAAAAATCATGATTCAAGAAATCATAAGTCTTAAAATCCTCTCTACTTCAGATCAAAAAAGTCTAAGCCATTTTAGCTATTCTATTGTAAGAAAATATCTATATATTAATTGGTTATACTATCTGTTGCTTATGAAAAGACTATCTGGTAACAGATAAAAAAGGAATACGTTATGGCTGACGTAATATAAAAGAAGGATTAGGAAGAAAAATTCAGTAACGGGTATTTTTCCCAGATTTTCTTGAACCACGGAGTAAATTTTTCAGGATGAGTACTGATTTCTTGGGCTAAAGTTTCAAGGCTAATCCAGCAGGTAGCACTGACTTCTTCAGGATTAGGAATGACTTGATTGTCATAGTAGCCCACAAATAGGTGGTCATACTCATGCTCAATTAGCCCGCCATTCACATCAGCTTTATAAATAAACTCACCAACATGAGTTAATGAAGTTGAAAACCCGAGTTCTTCTGTTAAGCGGCGTAAAGCTGCATCATGGGTATCTTCTTGCGGCCTTGGATGGCTACAGCAGGAATTTGCCCACTGCCCAGCGGAATGATATTTATGAAATGCGCGTTGTTGAATGAGTAATTCGTTCTTACGGTTATAAATAAAGATAGAAAATGCACGATGTAGGCAACCTTGCTGATGAGCAAGTAGTTTTGGCATGCTACCAATTGGCGTGTCTTGTTCATTAACTAAAATAAGTTGTTCTTCTATCATAAGGATAATCTGTATCAGTAAGAGTCAAAAGCAAGCTTATTATAACTGGAAAAAAATGACTTGTAGATTAGAGCTATTAATAGCCCTTGCTAATTTATACAGTGAGATTGATAAGTGCACTCATAGCTAGATGAATCAATCATTTAGCTATGAATGAAGACGGTATGATGAAAAAATATTATTTTTGTTGGAGCACCCAGACAGCAGCTTCGACTCTAGATTTTAGATTTAGTTTTTTAAGTAAATGTTTTACATGTACTTTTACTGTGCTCTCTGCGATATCTAAATTTCGAGCGATCATTTTATTTGATAATCCTTGAGCGATAAGCTCTAAAATGTCGGATTCTCGTGGTGTTAGTGCGATTGCATCGCTTTCATTTTGTGATTGGTTTTCTCTTAATGATTCAGCAAGGACGGAGGTTAATGTCGGGCTAACCACCATTTTTCCACTTGCGGCTTCTTTGAGTGCGATAATCAGTTCTTCAGGCTCCATATCTTTTAGCAAATAACCATCAGCACCTCGCTTAAGCGCACTGATCAAATCATCACTATAATTCGATACGGTAAAGAGAATAATTCTGCCTGAGAGTTCACGTTTTCTGAGTTCATCTAGGGTTTCAAAGCCATTCATTCCAGGCATATTGAGATCTAAAAGGATCAGGTCAGGATCTTGCTCTTCTGCTATCTGAATACCTGTTTTTCCATCTCCAGCTTCACCGATAACTTTAAGTGAAGGCTCTAAGCTAATCAGCTGTTTTACACCATTTCGGAGCGTTGGGTGATCATCAATAAGTAGGATCGTTGATTTTTCGGTCATTATATTTTTAGTCTCCATGAATGATTTGATCCGGTGTTCTAAATATCAGATGTTTTAGATGTCAGATAAGGGGAATGTGACTTTCACTTCGGTTCCCCCTCCGGCACGTTGAGTAATGTAGCACTCGCCATTCAGGCTAAGTGCTCTTTCTCTCATAATAATGAGGCCATAATGGTTAAGTTTATTTGGATTGTCATCAATACCATTGCCATTATCATCAATTGTAATGGTGACAGTGCCTCTATGTTGGCTTAATGAAACTTTAGCCCAAGTTGCATTAGCATGCTTCAGAATATTACTTAGTGCTTCTCGAATTATTTGTATTATGTGGATAGATTGGTGTGGTGAGATACTTTTCGCTGGAATTTCATAATGAAGCTGAATATTAAAGCCAATACGCCCACTAAATTCACCTAAAGTACTTTTGAGTGAAGGTAATAGACCTGATTCAGTGAGTTTCAAGCGGAAAGTCGTTAATAATTCCCGTAACTGGCTGTATGCAGTATTAATTTCTGTACGCATCTCATTGAGCAAATGTAGAGTTGTTTCTGGTAATGGTTCTGGTTGCATTTGCAGATAGCTAATTTGCATTTTTAAACATGAGAGTGATTGTGCGATAGAGTCATGAAGCTCTCTAGCAATAGCGGCACGTTCATCCATGATTAGCAGCTGCTGCTGTTGCTCTATCTGTTGCTCCATGGTGAGCATACCTGAAATCTGTTTCGCTAGCATAAGAACCAATCTGTTTTTTTCATCAGAAAATGGTTGTTTTTGCTCAATTTCACCAATAATTACACCATATCGGTGCATGTTATCAGAGAGATCCCACTGTAACGTTTGATATTCTTTTGCTGGATCATTGTGTAATGGATGCTGATTAGTGGAAGATAGCTTTGTTTTATCTATTTCGAGATTGGTCGTGGCATAAGAGATTTCATGAAAATATTGTTCATTGCTATCTTCATATAATTTGAGGCGCAAGTTCTCTAGCTGCGTAATGTTTTTCAGCTCGGCGAGAACTTTTTGTAATCTTGAATAAAGCGTTTCCGATGAGTGTAATATTTGATTTGATTGATAAAGATATGACAAAACTCGGTTTTTAGCGAGTAAGTCCGCGGTTTTTTCGGCCACACGTTTTTCGAGTTGGTGGTAACTTTGCGCCAGCTCATCAGACATATGATTGAGGGTTTCACCTAGGGCATTGAGCTCATCTTGCTTATTATTCTTCATGGGATAGCGCTGAGTAAAGTCTTTACGCCCAATAGCATTAACCATAGAAAGCAGTTTCATCCATGGGTAATAAATTTTTCGTCTTAAATGCCAGATTGTTCCCATCAACAGTAAAAAGACTAAGCTAATAAAAATCAGCTGAGTCATTGCAACGTAAGCGATTTTTTTCTCAGTTTTATCATCAATGTTATGAACTAACTCATTGAGCATATTAACAAAAGTAATGACTTCATAACGGGCATCATCAGGTGAAGATGCTTTTGTGAGTGCGGGTCTTAAAGTGTTTAGCCAAAATTCATGTATTTTATTAAATTCAGGTGTAAGGTTTTCAATTTTAACCACTTGGGTGAGTTCGGGGCTGAGTAAGTCTTTCTCTAATTCATCAAGATAATTCTGACTATGCTGGTTTATGGGCGTTAAAGAAAGTAGGCGGTAACTTTGCATGCGCAAGGAACCTGATGTGTTAATGGCATGAGCATTGCCTTGTACACTGATGATCATACGGTTGGAAATTGTCATACCGATAATGCCTAAAACAGCAATAAGTAGCATTAACCCAATAACCTGGTTGATGATCGAAAATCGTCGGTAAAGTGTCGGCATTCTCTCTTTTTCCTGATACAAAATAAACTGACTATTACCATAATGTATTTAAGGATATTAGTCAGTTTTTAGCTTTATTTTGTTTTTTTAAATCGAGCAAAAAAGTTAATAATGAAAATAATAAGTAAACCGATAACTAGACCAAAAATTAAATTAAGAATGGAAGGAGTCAAAAATTGTAGTGTATTACCAACAACACCGATGCTGCCTGTCTTTTCTGCCATTTTTTCGATCCATAAATGCAGATAGGTAATTCCGTGAGTGAGTATCCCCCCTCCGACCATAAACATCGCGGCCGTTCCTACAACAGATAATGTTTTCATTAAATAAGGGGTTACATAAATTAACCCATTACCGCATTTACGCAGCAAAGTAGAGGCTTTTTTCTGTAGATAGAAGCCTAAGTCATCTAGTTTGACTATACCAGCAACTAATCCATACACCCCGACAGTCATGACAATGGCAATAATTGATAAAACTGCAAATTGGTTTAGGAGCGTTGTTGAAGAAACGATACCTAAAGTAATAGCGATAATTTCCGCCGATAAAACAAAATCAGTACGGATTGCACCTTTAATTTTTTGTTTTTCAAATGCCGCTATTTCTTGTTCTGAACGCTGAGCTTCTCGTGCTGCTTCTGATGGTGAGATTTCATGTTTGTGTAGATACTTATGGGCAAGTTTTTCAGCGCCTTCAAAGCAGAGATATGCGCCTCCAATCATTAATAATGGTGTGACTGCCCACGGAATGAAAGCGCTAATCAGTAATGCTAGTGGGACTAAAATGAGTTTGTTGATGAATGAGCCCTTTGCGACAGCCAAGACGACAGGGATCTCTCTTTCAGCGCGAACGCCTGTGACTTGTTGCGCATTTAAAGCGAGGTCATCACCCAGAACACCAGATGTTTTTTTTGCCGCCATTTTTGTCATCACGGACACATCATCTAAAACTGCTGCAATATCATCTAATAAGGCAAGTAAGCTACTTCCAGCCACAGGAGGATCCTTTTGTTAAGGTGAGGTATAATTGACATTTCTTAGGTAAGATAAGTCAAAATTAGTTCACAGCGATTTGATAATTTGAGTAATAATCGGGATAGGTAAAGTTGCTCTTATCATAACAGCTTTGATTTGATTATGAATTTTTCATGAAAAACAAGAATATATTTTGTCATTATCATCATTTTTAATGAGCGTAAGGTTAATCCATGTCCCTTCAGCCTGTATTGAGTATCGTTGTTGCTGTTTATAACGGCGAAAAGTTTTTACCCCATTTTTTTGACAGCTTAATTGCCCAAAAGCTCGAAAACTGGGAACTGATCGTTGTGAACGATGGTTCAACAGATGATAGCGAATCAGTCATTCGTCAATACGAAGATAAGTTTGAGAATTTCAAAGTACTCACTCAGGAAAACGGTGGCGTTTCCGTTGCGCGTAATACCGGAATGGCTGTCGCAACAGGGAAATACATCACTTTCCCTGATATTGATGATGAAATTGATGCCAGAATGTATGGTCGTTTATTAGAGATTGCCTTAGTGGGGGATCTGGACGTAGCAACTTGCAATGGTACTTATGTGTACACCAATGGGGATGCGCCAAAAGCTATTTTTCCGCCAAATAAAGTGCCTTCTACTGGCGTGATCACGGGCCCTCAATGGCTGCAAATTGGCTTGAGCTCTCGTAAATTTCTCCATGTAACTTGGTTGAATCTGTATCGCTTGTCATTAATTAGAGAACACAATTTTTCCTTTGAACCAAGATTACACCATCAAGATATTCCTTGGACTACCGAAATGCTGCTCGTTGCTAAACGAGTGCAGTTTATCAATGAACAATATTATGAATATCTGATCCATAACCAATCCGTTTCTCACTCTTTAACCGGAGATGAGCGCTCAGTACGTAAGATCAATACCTATCTGAAGATCTTAGATATGTTGATGGATATCTATAAGCGCCATCCTGAAGAAGTGAAACAAGCACCGGCTTGCTTATGGCAAGTGGGGAAAGAAGGCTTAGGGGTTGTTTTAGCGCTATTAGCCATCAAGTCACCGGAAACGCAAAAGCAGATGGTTCAGCTGTTTTTCGATAAAGGTTACTGGGATATTGTTTGGAAGCATGCCACAACGCTGAAATTAAAGTGGCGTTTGATCCGTCGTTACAGCAAATTGAAGGCCATTATCAATAAATAGTTCTCTAGCAGCCTTTCGGGGCTGCTCTCTTTTATTACTTCTGTACTTTCTTCGATCCCCTTCAACTTATTAAATAATTGATAAAATATTATTAATATCCATAGCATATATTGTGATTTAATTAACATATTAATAACAAAAAAATTGAGCTTCCTCTCAGAATATGGTCTTTATAGGGTTATAGTTCGCCTGAATATACACGGTGATAAATTATTAATAAGTTAATGAGTGAGGGCTGAATGGATCATTATCTGCATAAATTACCTGACCTTATTGACTCCGTGGCAACCAACCAGTTTTACCCCAATTTGTTGTCATGGCTGTCCTCTTTTGTGGTCTTTGATAACGCCATTATTTATGCCTTTGAAAAAGAAGGTGCGCCGCGTTTTCTGTCGAAAGTTGAGAAGCGCAATAGTGACAGTATCAATCGTATTTATCAGCGTGGCGCTTATCTGATGGATCCTTTCTATCAAGAACTACAAAAAGGTGGCAGCTCGAAGGTGCTGACATTGAAAGAAGTTGCACCGAAAGGGTTTTATCATACTGATTATTATCTTAACTTTTATCGTAAGACCGGTTGGTGCGATGAGGCGGGGCTGTTGCTGGAGCTATCGGCCGATAAACAATTAGGTATTTTCTTTGGTAATGAAGACCAGCCTTTTCTTTCAGACGAAAATAAACAAGCCTCATTAAAAGAAGCCTTTGATATTATTCGAAGTATCGCTCGATTACATAAGGAAGTCGTGCCTAACTCAGTATCCAGCCATTACCGTAATACTGACTTACAAACTTGCTTTGGTTTGACGCCAAGAGAGTGTGAGGTCGTTGAATTAATTTTGGAAGGTAAAGGCTCCCCACAAATTGCCGAGGCGCTGTTTATTAGCTTGGGTACTGTCAAAAATCACCGCAAGAATATCTATCAAAAATTAGAGATTAACTCTCAAGTTGAATTGTTTAATTTATTAATGACTCCAATAAAACAGTAATTGAGTAGAGTTAGTGTATTTCTTGTATATATCAGATGGTTAAACTAGACAACCTTAATAAAGTTTTATTTTTCAATTAGTTGTATTTGTCTCTTAGCAATGAAATACTCCTTGCCTTCATCCTTTACTAAAATATGTAATAATTTCTATTAATATAATAATAAATATTTATCCTTTTGAATTAAAACATAAAAGGTTTAAATTGATTTAATCTTATTTATAAGTAAATATTGTATCCACGTCACAAATGTTAACTTTATGTTTCGAATGTCCCTAAAGGGCTATGTAACTGTTAATGATTGGTTAAGATAATCAAGGTTATTGCAAGATACTAGATAGGGTATCCATTATGAATAACCAAGTAGAATCATTAACTTATTACTCAGCAACCAAAAAATATGATCTGCGTTTCCCAACTTTGAAAGAAGACATTGATGTGGATGTCGTGATCATCGGTGGTGGATTCTCAGGGATTAATACAGCATTAGAATTGTGTGAAAAGGGAATTACCAACATTGCTATCTTGGAAGGTCGCCATCTTGGTTATGGCGGTACAGGACGTAACGGTGGGCAAGTGATGGCTGGTATTGGTCATGACCTCGATGCGATTAAAAAACACGTTGGTTCTGAAGGTTTAGAAACGATTTTTAAACTGAGCAACATGGGCGCGGGGATCATGCGTGACCGTATCGCCAAATACAATATTGATGCGGATTTTTGCCATGGTTATGCCTACTTAGGTAGTAACAAGCGCCAAGAAAAAACATTGCGCAGTTGGCTTGCAGATTTTAAAGCCGTCGCGCCAGATGAAGAAATTGAATTTTATACAGGTTCAGATTTAAAGCAGATTATCGGATCTGACGCTTATACATGTGGAATCAAACACATGGGAGGCGGACATGTTCATTCACTTAACCTGTTACTGGGGGAAGCGAAAGCGGTGAGTGAATATGGCGCAAAAATTTTTGAAAACAGCCAAGTTTTGAATGTTGAGTACGGCGATACAGTAACGGTTCGTACCGCGATGGGTTCCGTGAAAGCGAAAAAAATGTTGTGGGCGTGCGATGGCTTCTTGAATGGTCTTGAGCCGACGTTATACCCAAAAACAATTAACACCTATGCTTATCAGTTAATGACGGAAGAGCTTTCCGATGAATTAATTGAACGCATTAGCCCAATTCGCGGGGCATACAGCGATATTCGCCCAGTCATCGATTACTACCGTGTAACAAACGAAAATCGCCTGCTATTTGGTAGCTCGACGTACTTTTTAGAATACATTCCATCCGACTTGAAAGAGTGGAACCGCAAATTGATGCTGAATGTTTTCCCATACCTGAAAGACGTCAAAATCGAGCTGGCATGGGGAGGGCCAATGGCGTGTAGTGCTAACTTATTCCCGCAAATTGGCACGATCCCTGGTCATAAAAACGTGTTCTACGTACAAGGCTATTCAGGCTTTGGTGTTACGCCAAGCCAGATCGTGTGCAAGGTGCTTGCTGAGGGAATGGTTGAAGGCTCCAGCCGCTATGACCTGATGAGTTCGATTCCTCATGCTGACATTATGGGGAAAGACAGCATGCGTAATGCCATTGTGTCACTTGCCAAGTGTTGGCATCAGTTATCAGGATATTGGCAAGGTCGCCGCTAAGTTTTCCTAAATTTAATGTCCATTTTTGATTTTATTACATAAGAGAAGGTAAGAAAGATGATCAGCCCATTACTGTTAAACAAAGCACTTCCTGAATTACTGAACATTGGTAGCGTGAGCAATTTAGGTTCTGTGGTTGTTGAAGGTGATCCACAAGCAAGCGTGGCGATGATCCACGGAGAGCCAACAGATAATCTGACTTGCGGTATTTTTGCTTGTACAACAGGCAAATTTAAGATGGTTTACCCATTTGATGAAATGGCAACTGTCCATGAAGGTTCGGTGAAATTAACCGACGTAAAAACAGGCGTCACCGTGGAATACCATAAAGGCGACTCTTGGTTTGCAGCCAAAGGCACTGAAGTACTTTGGGAAATCAGCGCACCACGTTTTGTAAAACACTATTTAGCCTGCGTGAATGCGTAATTCGATAAATTAACGAGGTGGAGATAACGATGAGTGAGTTAACCCTGTTACCAGAAGTTAGAGAATTCTTGAACCGTCAACACGGTCATTTTATTAATGGATTGCCTGTTTCTGGCAAGGGAGATGCTTATTTTGAAGTCGTGAATCCAGCCACCGAGCAAGTGATTGCGAAAGTGAAAGAAGGAACTTGCGAAGAAGTTGATGCAGCGATGAATGCGGCATATGCCGCATTTAAAGGCTCATGGGCAAATACCACGCCGATGGAACGAGGCAACTGTTTGAATCGTTTAGCAGATTTGCTCGAAAAACACTTAGAAGAATTAGCGCAATTAGAAACCTTAAGTTCTGGGAAAACCATTCAGTTATCACGTTTTCTGGAAGTTGGTTCAGCGGCACAGTTTTTACGTTATTTTGCGGGCTGGGCAACTAAAATTAGCGGTGAAACCCTGAATGTTTCTTTGCCATCATTTAATGGCGAAAAATACTCGGCATTTACCCAGCGTGAGCCTGTCGGGGTGGTTGCTGGGATTATCCCATGGAACTTCTCCATTATGATTTCCATTTGGAAATTAGCGGCTGCATTGACATGTGGCTGCACGATTGTACTGAAGCCAAGTGAGTTTACCCCTCTGACCATGTTGCGCGTGGCTGAATTAGCCAAAGAAGCGGGTATTCCTGATGGTGTAATCAATATTGTAAATGGTGGTGGTCGCGAAGTGGGACCTGCTTTAATTAGCCATGAACTTTGTTCGAAAGTGACCTTTACAGGCTCAGTGCCGACTGGATTGGCGGTAGGGCGCTCAGCGATGGAAGGCAAACTGACTCGCGTCACATTAGAATTGGGCGGTAAAAATGGTGCAGCATTCTTAGCGGATTTATCCGTGGATAAGATTGTGAGCGGCATCATTGAAGCGGGTTATTTAAACCAAGGGCAAATCTGTGCAGCGGCAGAGCGTTTCTATATTCCATCTAAATTGATGGATACGGTTCTGGAAGCGCTAAAAACGCGTTTATCGGCAATGAAGGTTGGCTCGCCATTGGATGAAACCACAGAAATGGGACCATTAGCCAATAAAGCTCATTACGATAAGATCTTAAGCCTATTTGAAAAAGCACGCCAAGATGGCAGTGAAATTGTCTATGGTGGGCAGCCAATTGCTGGTGCGGGTTACTTTGTTCCGCCTACGATTATCCGAGCAAATGGCCCAGATGATGTGTTAATGAAAGAAGAGACATTTGGTCCTATCGGCACTTTCTTGGCTTATGATGATGAAGATGAGCTGATTACGATGATGAATAGCACGCCATTTGGCTTGGCTGCGAGCGTATGGACAAATGATCTTAGTAAAGCAATGCGCATGGTCTCACAAATTGAAGCTGGAACTGTTTGGGTGAATATGCACACCTTCCTCGACCCAGCAGTACCTTTCGGTGGTATTAAGTCCTCTGGAATTGGTCGTGAATTTGGTAGTGCATTCATCGAGCACTACACTGAATTAAAGTCCGTCATGGTGCGTTATTAGAGCGTTAGTGGTTTTGTTTTTTCTGTAAAGCAACAGTTTTCCCGGCCCATGCGCCGGGATTTTTTATAAAATTTTATCTTGGCGCAGTATAAATCCGGAGGAAACTAATTCTGTCCGGTTGCTCACATTGGCTTTGGTAAAAATATTGCGTAGATGGGTTTTTACAGTGGAAAGCGAAACACCCAACAGCAGCGCAATACGCTTATTACTGGCGCCTTCTCGCACTAAATGAATAATTTCTTGCTCTTTCGGGGTATAGGAAACCAGAGAATCGGGTCGCACATCAAATGTCATAAGCTCCGCAATTGGTAAGATTGCATTGAGCCTAATCACCTCTTCCGGCGTAAATGGCGTATCGCGTAGCACGGAAATTCCCGCCACAATCTTATTTTTACGGCGAATAAAAATCTCTGCCATATCTGCGATATGGTTTGGCTGCATAAAATCATGGAAGAAGGTTTGATCGTGCTGACGCATTTCCACTGGCATCTTCACTAAACGGAGATCCTCACCACGAAAATGGTCGGGATGTAGAGGGTCGTGCTGGGAAAAGGCAGAGAGATACTCTTCATGCATACGTGCAGAAATTCCATATAGTACATGGTTTTCTGGCTGCCAGTGCTCATTTACTAGATAATAAACCGCCGCAGAAATAGGAATGATATGGGCAATTGTATTTAGGCAGCAGTCGATTAAGCCCTGTTGACTCTCACTAAATAGCGGTTGAACCATCATCATACCCCATCAAAATATACAGCTTACTATCATGCAATTTAATTCGATTAACATAAAATAAACATGTTAATAACGTGAGCGTGGTTACACTATTTAAAACTTGTTTTTTATCGTTTAAAGGGAGTTTACTGCCTTTGGGTATCTTTCGTAGTGTGTTTGTTAATATGTTAATGAGGTTGTTTTTTACTAACCATTGATATTTCAATGATTATTATATTATTTGAGTTTTAAAAGGGTACTTTTCGTTTTAGGCTCTGTGTGCTCCCCTCTCTCTGGGTATCGTTCTAAAGGACGATGGCGAGATGTTTAGGCTTATTTCTATAGTGAGAATGCAGTCACTTCATTTTTACAAAAAATTCACAATTTGGGCTGTGAGCAGAGAGAGGGAAGCAAAATGAATTTATCCTCAAAATTAACATCACACATTGAAAAAGGTAAGGTTGGCTTTCCAACAACGCTCGCTAGTTCGGTTGGCGTGATTATGGCAAGCCCTGTGATCCTCACTGTAACCAGTGGTTTTGGGATCGGCGGTGATACTTTTGCCTTAGCTGTTTTACTGAGCTTTATCATGATGCAGGCTCAATTAACCACATTCTCCGAAGCGGCGGCAATTTTACCGACCTCCGGTTCTGTTTACGACTATATCTCCTGCGGTATGGGGCGCTTTTGGGCGATTACAGGGGCACTGTCTGCCTATCTGATAGTTCACGTTTTTGCAGGTACAGCAGAGACCATTTTGTCCGGTATTATGGCGTTAGTGAACTTTGAAAGCTTGAATACAGTGCTGGAAACTAATAACTCCTCTTGGATGGTGGGGGTTGGTTTAGTTGTGGCATTCGGCTTATTGAATGCATTTGGTATCGAAGCTTTCGGCAAAGTGGAAGTGGTGCTCACTTTTGCAATGTGGAGCACGTTGGTGATTTTCAGTATTTGTGGGCTGCTAATGCCATTCCATGTTTCCGCAGAAGGCTGGTTTGGTCAAGGGCTGAATATTTCTGACCCGACCCTTGTTCTTAGCTTTGTGGGAATGGCGATGTTTATGTTTGTCGGCTGTGAATTAGTGACACCGATGGCGCCGGAAATTAAAAATTCAGCCAAAGTGATCCCGCGTGCGATGGCGATTGGTTTATGTGGCGTGGCATTCTGTATGTTCCTGTTTGGTGCGGCACTGACAAACCAAGTCGAAAACGTGATTGTTGACCCTCAAAATGGTGTGAGCCTATTAGAAACACCGATGGCTATTCCTGCGTTTGCTGGGCAAATTATGGGTGACTTCGGTAAATACTGGATTGGAATCGCCTTATTGCTGGCGGGTGGGGCAACTATCAATACATTGATGGCGGCAGTTCCACGCATTCTTTACGGCATGGCATTAGATGGTGCATTACCAAAAGTGTTCGCTTATTTACACCCTCGCTTTAAAACGCCAGTGTTTGGTATTTTAGTGGCGGTGATGATCCCATGTTTACACGCATTTGCTATCCAAGGGGATTTAGATCGCATTATCCCGTTGGTGCTGGCGGCTGTGTGTTCGTGGGGAACGGCGTACTTATTAGTGACGATTTCTGTGGTGCTATTGCGTATTCGTCGCCCTGATTTACATCGTGCTTATCGCTCACCATTCTTCCCTATCCCTCAAATTATTTCGAGTGTGGGGATTATTCTAGCGATTGTTTACATCACGCCGCCGGGCATGAATAAAGCGGACGTGTATATTCCATTTGCCATTATGTTGGGATTAACTGCGAGTTATGCATTAGGTTGGACCGTGTTAGTGCAGAAAGTGAATCCATTTAAGCCCGTTCCGGTTGAACAAGTATTGTCCAACTCATTTGACGATGACAATGCAGAGGAGGTGGAACTTGAGCCTTTACGTAACCTTGCCTAAGTCACCATGGTGGAAAAGGTTAACTCAAAAACGCCTCCCGACAGGGTATCAAGCGGGGTTAACTTTAAATCGGATTGAGAAAGATATCGCTCCTTATGTTTGTGAGTGGGGGGCGCCTGGAGTGTTGCTCATCCAATTGCCTCAAGGTATTAAAGTGGAAGTGACTGAGCGTGTGAAAACCTTGTTTATGGCGTTTATTGTGCATAGTCGCTTTGCAGTTTCGGGAAAATGTGACAGTGCGCTGGTGGCACAGATTGATGTGAAAACAGCAGGGTCAGCGCGGAAAAAACACGTTCAGTTCACGACCCAACAAACGGAAGGGAAATTTTTGGTCGAAAGCTTAGAGCAGTACCCCGTGATCCGCCAAACTTTCGAAGAGCTAGATTTCACTCACTGTCATATTGCTGTCAAAAATGGCGTTTGGCGTTGCGAAATTGAGCCTTACACCGCTTCTGAAATGGTTAGTCGGATCCCTGCTGCTCGGCGTTATTTACGTTTGACTGATCAACAGCGACATCGCTTATTAAGCGCACTACAGCTGATTTCTCAACTCATGAGCCAACAAACACCTCATCAATAATTTTTTCTCATCGATAACGCCCTGATCGGGCGTTTCGCTTTTATGATTGTTATGTTTATGGCTGCTATGTTTATGACAATCATCTTTATATCGACATAAAACCGTCATTCAACTGTCATCTGGCTGCTCTAGCATGCTGGTCAATTATTCGAAGTATATTCACTCTTCTTTTTATTGATTGGCAAGGATAAAAGTTATGACAGGTAATTTTATGAAATCTATGTTAGCCGTCGCTGTAAGTACGTTAATTTTAGGAACTGCAATCCCCGCTTATGCCGCGGATAAAAATGATGCAGTTTCAGAAAGTCGCGCTGCAAAAGGGGATATCACTAAGTTTGGTGGTGCTCGCCGTTTATCGACTGAACAGACGGATATCATGAAAGCGGCACTGCATAATGGTCAAGCAAAGAACGTCATTTTATTTATCGGCGATGGTATGGGGGATTCTGAAATTACCGTCGCACGTAACTATGCTGAAGGGGCTGGCGGTTTCTTTAAAGGAATCGATGCATTGCCAATCACTGGACAATACACCCATTACGCATTAGATAAGAAAACACAAAAACCAGACTATGTAACTGATTCTGCGGCATCTGCAACAGCATGGTCATCCGGTGTGAAAACCTATAACGGCGCTTTAGGGATTGATGTATTCGGTAAAGACCATGACACATTGATTGAAATTGCGAAACGTAATGGTAAAGCAACGGGTAACGTGACGACATCTGAAATCCAAGATGCAACGCCAGCGGCTCAGTTTTCTCATGTGACGGGGCGTAAATGTTACGGTCCTGAAGAGACCAGTGAAAAGTGTGCAACCAATGCGCTGGAAAATGGCGGTCGTGGTTCTATCTCTGAACAGTTAATGATCACCCGTGCCGATGTCACATTAGGTGGTGGTGCGAAAAGCTTTAAGCAGGAAGCTAAAGCGGGTGATTACAAAGGGAAAACCTTGGAAAAACAAGCGGAAGAGCGTGGATTCACTATCGTCCGTGATGCTAAGTCACTCGATGCAATCAAAGAAGCAAACCAAGATAAACCTGTGTTAGGTCTGTTCCATGATGGCAACATGACCGTGGCGTGGGAAGGCCCAAAAGCTACTTATCACGGTAACTTAAATAACGCAGCATTAGAGTGTAAACCGAATTCTAAGTTAGACCCGAATGCACCGACATTAGCGCAAATGACTGAAAAAGCGATTGATTTATTGAAAGTAAATCCGAATGGCTTCTTCTTACAAGTTGAAAGCGCTTCTATCGATAAGCAGGATCATAAAGCGAATCCATGTGGTCAAATCGGTGAGACTGTCTCGCTGGATCAAGCGGTACAAGTGGGATTAGATTTCGCTAAGAAGCACGGTGATACACTGGTTATCGTGACCGCTGACCACTCGCATTCTAGTCAAATTATTCCAGACGGAACTAAATCATCAGGCTTAACTCAAGCGCTGATTACTAAAGATGGTACCGTGATGACCGTAAACTACGGTAACTCTGAAGAAGAAGATTCACAGGAGCATACAGGTGCTCAGCTACGTGTTGCGGCCTATGGTCCACACGCCGCGAACGTGATGGGTCTGACTGACCAAACCGATTTGTTCTTTACCATGCGCGATGCGATGGGATTGAAGCAATAAACCAACCCCTGTAGTTAAAAGTTCTCTGCGGCAGGATGCTACAGAGAACTTTTTTGTTTATAAAGTCCAATAAATCCTCATTAAGTTTCCTTCTTCATGCCCTGATTTCTTTTTGATTGTGTAGCCTGTATGCTCTCTATGTATCCGATTTATATAGCCTTTATACAAGCATTAAGAGACCAATAAAAATGAGAATAACACGCGAGCTCACGCGGGATGAGATCCCAAATGTGTGGTCGATTGATAGAACTGAATTGATTGAACACCTTTATCTTCACCAACAAGGAGAGTTAGTTCTTTCTGCTCAACGCTTTGATATGAAAGGTTGGCCGGAAGGTGAAACCGATGCATACACCCCGCATTTGCTGGAAAGTTATGATAATGGCGCTGTTTTCTTTGGTATTTTTGATGATGAAAAACTGATCGCCGCAGCGAGTTTAGATAATGTATGGCGAGGGGAAAATCAGGATCTGTTACAGCTCTCTTTTCTTCATGTTAGTTACCAATATCGTGGTGAAGGGCTGGGCGGCCAGCTTTTCAAACTATGTCAGCAGAGGGCGTTGGAGAAAGGCGCTGGTGGATTGTATGTTTCTGCAACCCCCTCCGAAAATACGGTGCATTTTTATCAATATATGGGCTGTGAACTACTCGAAAAGCCCGATCCTGTGCTGTTTGCGCTAGAGCCTGAAGATATTCACTTTATTTGTATTTTTGAGTGATGTTTTTACCGTGGGGGAAATATTTTCCTCACAAAAATTTGATTGATTTTTATAGAAACGCAGATATGATTGATAATCATTATCATCTTTAGCGAAATTATAGACTAATTATGAGTTAGCTAAAGACTCGTTAGCTATAAATGGGAGGCGTTATGGGAACTAGCGTATCAAAAGCAACAGGGTTGCGGCGTATTGGCGCTGGTTTGTGGGGCGTCTTCGCGGTGGTGTTACTGAGTATTATGTATTTGCTGAGCAATATGGGGTTTGATCCACTGAAAGTGGCAATGATCACCTTGATGATTGCGACGGCAGGCATGCTGTTTAATCGTGGCTCACGGCGTTTACTCATTATTCCAGCAGTAATGTCTTTAGGCTGCTTCTTGCTGATTTTTATTATGCGAAGCTAAGATTGTTTAAACGATATTTAGGTTAGGAATGTTGGTGGGCGAATGGCTATCGAGGATTGAACCTTTGAAGATTGAATTCTTGAAGATTAAGGTTACGAATCATTAACAGTGGTGCGAAAGGGGGGACTTGAACCCCCACGTCCATAGGACACTAACACCTGAAGCTAGCGCGTCTACCAATTCCGCCACCCTCGCAAATACTGTCAAAATTCTTTCTATTGATACTTGTGTATATCATGCTCAATACATAGATAACTATGTGATACGGATAGCGAAGAGCAGTCAACGCATAGATAATTGAAATTATGAAGAGTAAGTGGTGCGAAAGGGGGGACTTGAACCCCCACGTCCAAAGGACACTAACACCTGAAGCTAGCGCGTCTACCAATTCCGCCACCCTCGCAATACTAACTCTTTTGCATAATTGCTCATGCATCAATAGTACGGTGCGGATTTTAGGCTAATTTGCGCAGACGTCAATAAATTTTTATCCGCGTAATTTTGTTTGATGAAAAAACGGTCAACTTAGAAAGTTGACCGTTAGAAACAAAATCGACAATGAGATAATTTCGTCGTTTTAGCGCTTAATGGCTTCGTAAACTTTGAATTTACCTGTCTTAGCCAGAACCACATGACCGCCAAACGCTTTATCCAGTAAGTCAGGATAAGGTAAAAATGCATTCGCCACAATCCGTAAGCGCCCACCTTTTTTCAGGTATTTAGGGGCTTGGAAAATAAGCGTTTCTACCGCGTTATAACTGGTGTTGATCCCATCATGGAACGGCGGGTTAGAAATGATCCAATCAAATTTATCATCAAGATCGGAATAGACGTCGCTTGGGATCACTTTTCCGGTCAGGTTGTTGGCCGCTAATGTTGCTGTAGCTGAATCAATCGCGGATGCGCTGACATCACTCAGGGTTAAGGTGACATCTGGATTTTGTGAGCCGATAACCGCGGCGAGTACGCCGTTACCGCAAGCCAGATCAAGCACATTACCGCTCATTGGCTCAGTCAATGTGGAGAGCAGTAAATCACTGCCGATATCTAACTCGTTATGGCTGAATACACCTGGAAGTGCATGAATTTTCACATTATCAACCTGATAGTTACGCCACCAGCGCTTAATATCAAATTCGGTTGGTTGCTCTAATTCACCGTAATAGAGCCCACAGCGGCGTGCGGAATCAATTTTTTGCAGTGTCGCAATCCCTTCCATTATCGCTTCGGCACTTTTTACGCCGCTGCGGTTTTCGCCGACGATAAAAATTTGGCTGCCAGCAGCAAGATGGGTACATAAATCATCAAGTTGGAACGCGGCTTCTTGTTTGTTCTTAGACCAAAAGTAAATTAAGGTGTCGCAAGGTTTAACGAATTCCGCGGTTGCTGTTGAAGCAAACAGAACATTTTCACCCAATGCCGGCTGTAAGTTTTTCCAGCGATGGTACTGGTTAGTGAGCACGCGCACGCTGGCGGCTTCTAAAATTGCACCCAGTTCATCCTGAATATCGCCTGCCAAAAGAACATGACGATCGGTAAAGTGCTCTAAATGGCGTTGAATAACTTCGCTGGCGGGTGTCAGTAATGACATATTCTGTCTATCTCCTAAAATGAATATAACCACGCGGACTACCTTACCAGAAAAAAGATAAATAGCATTGCTGTTGGCGCTATTAATCCCCTTTGATAAGATGTGGTTGTTAACTAACGACTGGGTAAAGCAATGACACGACGTGACAGACTTTTAGAACAAATGGGGATCACTCAATGGATGGTGAGAAATCCGACTGTGTTACGTGGTGAACGTGGTGTTCGCATTCCTGAGTCGACTAAGCTTATTATTATCACTGATGAGAACCTTGATTTAAACAGCCAGCTGTTAAAAGATATTTTTCTCACAATGAAGATCGATGAGATTGACGTTGTGTGCATTAATTCCGATCAGCTCAAACTCATTCCAACACCAATAACAATACCTTGTTGGGTGATAGGGGATGGCATTCATCCCGAAGGTTCAAAAGTCACATTTCTTTCTCCTGTTTTGTCTGAACTGATAGCAAGCAGCAATGCTAAACAGGCACTATGGAAACAAATTTATCAATATGATGAAAATTTCAACACTCAAGCAATCTGATCTCGCGACAGCCTTCTTAATTGAAAAGTTAAGTCATGATTTTCCATGGACTGAGCGAGTTTTTTATGGAAACCAAGGTGAAAAATACCATAATCTAAAAATATCAGTTAATAATCAAATTGTTGGGTATGCAATAACTCAGTATGTATTAGATGAAGCTACGCTGTTCAATATTGCTATTCACCCTGATTTTCAAGGACATGGCTATGGACGAATGCTATTAGAAAGATTAATTCACGATCTTGTTAATCGAGGGATTTCAACGCTGTGGTTGGAAGTGAGAGAGTCTAACGCTTCAGCCATTCATCTGTATGATAAACTTGGTTTTCAACAGGCGACAGTACGTAAAGACTATTATCCGACGAAAACGGGTCGAGAAGATGCGTTAGTACTGGCATTAACCTTGTTCAGCGAAGACATGTTTAGCCAAAAAGCGTAATACATTTTTCTAAAGAAAAACCACGGTAGCCTGAAGTGACCCGATAAAGTCAGCAGCCACCGTGGTTTTTTTATGCCTTAATGAACCTATAATTTACGATTTTTCTGTTTCCGTGAAGATAGGTTTTCTAAGGCGACCAACTTTTTCTCTCAGGCTCCTTTTTACTTTGGCCGTGGTTTTGACTTCTTCATTCAAACCTTTATAGGTTGAGTAGCACATAATCAACATTAATACCGAAAGTGGAATTGCTGTGGCGACAAGTGCGGACTGCAAACCCGTTAGCCCTCCGGTCATGATAAGCACGATAGCAATTGCTGCAATTACCACTCCCCAGATAGTTTTGGTCACATGACTTGGATTTGGGTTACCATTTTCACTGACCATACCTAAAACGAATACCGCTGAGTTTGCTGACGTAATAAAGAACACCATCACCAAGACCATGGCTAAAATACTAATTAACGTCGGTGCTGGGAAATAATCTAAGAATTTAAACAGTGCAGACGTGACATCGGTTTTGACAGCATCCGCCAAGGCCACTTCACCGAGATTTTGGATAATATGGATGGCTGAGCCGCCCATCACCGCAAACCAAGCAAATGAACCTAATACCGGAATAAATACGGCACCAATCATAAACTCTTTGATTGTACGACCTTTGGAAATACGCGCCACGAAGCTACCCACTAATGGCGCCCATGCAATCCACCAGCCGAAGTAAAACAGTGTCCAGTTAGCAATCCAGGAACCATCATTATAAGGCTCAGTACGAAATGACATGCTGACGAAATTTTGCATGTAATCTCCGATACCTTGGAACAGTACTTTCAAGATAGTTTGTGTTGGACCGGCAAACAGAATAAACCCCATTAATGCGAAGGCAAGCAACATGTTGAGGTTAGAAAGATGCTTGATGGCGCCCTGCAATCCTGAAATGGTAGAAGCGATATAAATCACAGTCACAACGGCAATAATCGCGATTTGAATATAAATACTAACAGGCAAATCCCACAGATAATGCATTCCGCTGTTGACTTGTAGCGTACCAAACCCGAGGGATGTGGCGATACCAATCACAATGGATAACACGACCAGTACATCCACCCATTTTCCAATTGATCCTTTGATACGATCGCCAATTAATGGATAAAACACGGAACTTAATGAGGATGGTAATTTTTTTCTGAATTGGAAAAAAGCTAAAGAAACCCCGACTAAGGCATAACACGCCCAAGCGGAAACCCCCCAATGCAGATAGACATATTGCATCGCTGTTTTTGCAGATTGCTCAGTCATTCCGGGTCCCATTGGTGGGCTGATGTAGTAAGAAACGGGTTCTGCGACTCCCCAGAATACTAAGCTGATCCCTATGGATGCGCTAAACAGCATTCCAACCCAAGTAGCCGTGTTGTATTCCGGTTTGTCATTATCATCGCCTAAGCGAATATGGCCAAATTTCGAAAATCCAAGGTACATACAAAAGCTAAAAAAAATAAACACGGCACCAAGGATAAACCAACCTAAGTTGTTATAGATAAAGCTCAGGGCAGAGTGTGAAAATGTTTCCAGTTTATCGGGAATAAAAGCCCCTAAGCCGATGAGGATCAGGCTAAAAGCGAGGGATACGTAAAATACAGACCTTTTATGATTCATCATACCTCTTCTCCAGTTGCTCACTTCTTTATTATCTCTTTTATTGAGTCGTTATTTTGCAGGTGATGCTTACTTTGGGTTTACAAAGAATAGCCATGCAAAGATTGCATAGTCAACAAATAATTAACCAAGTATTAACATTGTGTTTGTGTATTTATTTTTTAGTTGATTGAATTTTATGATTAATAATTTTATTTATAAAGCCTGATGAGATTTTGTTTGATCATTATTGCGATCTTCGTTAACATCCGATCAAAATATGTTAACTATAAGTTTACAAAAAGAGAGGGCAATTATGAGCAATGCAGCTAAAGTCATTTCGATTAATGATCACCTTGATATAGATAATGCATGGACTATCCCTGCACGTTATTACACATCTGAAGACATTTTTGATTTTGAAAAAGAAAAAATTTTTGCTAATTCATGGGTTTGTGTTGGTCATGTGAGTGAGGTAAAAGAAAAAAATTCCTATATTACACGCCAACTAATTGGTGAAAGCCTTGTGATTGTTCGTGGTCGTGATGATGTTCTGCGCGGTTTCTACAATGTTTGCCCACACCGTGGTCATCAACTAATTAGTGGTGATGGCGGGAAAATGAAAAATGTGATTACCTGCCCTTACCATGCTTGGGCATTCAAGTTGGATGGGCAGTTGGCGCATGCAACCAACTGTGAAAATGTGAACAACTTTGAAGCGGATGCTATGTCATTAAGTTCTTTCCATGTGACTGAGCACGCAGGTTTTATCTATATAAACCTGACGGAAGGTGAACCTCAGCCAATTGAAGAGCAGCTACCTGGTTTAGCAGAAAAAATGGAAGAAGCGTGCGCGGTTATCAATGACCTGAAATTAGCAGCGCGCTTTGTTAGCCATACCCCAGCTAATTGGAAAACCATCGTTGATAACTACATTGAATGCTATCACTGCCCGACTAACCACGTTAGCTTTGCCAGTTCGGTGGATGTGAATGTGTATGAGCATTTGCTTAAAGGTAATTGGACGGTACAAATCGGCAAAGCCAAGCCATCTGAATCTTCTTATCAGTTCGATGAGTCAGTATTAGACCCGCGCTTCTTTGGTTTTTGGATTTGGCCAAGCACCATGTTCAATATGCCTCCTGGCGGCGATTTTATGACGGTGATTTATGAATTCCCTGTGAATGCGGGTGAGACATTGCAGCATTACGATATCTATTTCCTGAATGAAGAACTGACTGAATATCAGAAAAATTTAGTGGAATGGTACCGCACGGTATTCCGCCCTGAAGATTTACGTTTGGTGGAAAGTGTACAAAAAGGTCTGCGTTCCCGTGGATATCGTGGTCAAGGGCGCATTATGGCTGATAGACAACGCAGTGGGATCAGTGAGCACGGTGTTGCTCATTTCCACAAAATTGTGGCTGGCGCTCATACGGAATAATCGCAAGGGATGGGAGATGTGACGATGAACAGGTTAAAACATGCCGCGCTATTTCGCCAAGCCTGCTATATCAATGGTCGCTGGGTGGAAACGGAGAAAACAATTCCCGTGACAAATCCTGCCTCTCAAACTGTGCTGGGCACCATTCCCAGCCTAACAGCAGCGCAGGTTGATGAAGCCATTGAACAAGCCCATGCCGCGATGGCGGGATGGAGCCAATTAACTGCGAAAGCGCGCTCAATTATTTTGCGCCGTTGGTTTGAGTTGATTGAGGCAAATATTGATGATCTTGGGTTGTTGATGACTCTTGAGCAAGGTAAGCCGCTGCATGAAGCAAAAGGCGAAATTCGTTATGCCGCCTCTTTTATTGAGTGGTTCGCAGAAGAAGGAAAACGTGTTTATGGGGAAACTATCCCACAAACCGTTGGAACTAATCGCCTTTCTACGATTAAGCAACCTATTGGCGTATGCAGTGCGATTACGCCATGGAATTTCCCTGCTGCGATGATCACACGCAAAGCGGCACCCGCACTTGCAGCAGGGTGCAGTATCATCATCAAGCCAGCTACAGAAACACCATTTACCGCATTGGCACTGGCTCAACTTGCCGATGAAGCGGGGATCCCTGCGGGTATTTTTAACGTGGTGACTGGAGAATCACGTTTTTTGGGGGAAAGGCTGACCAAACATGCGCTGATCAGTAAGTTTTCTTTTACGGGTTCCACCCAAGTGGGGCGTGTATTAGCGGAGCAATGTGCATCGACTATCAAGAAAACATCGCTTGAATTAGGTGGAAACGCACCATTTATTGTTTTCGAGGATGCGGATATTGATAAAGCGGTCACTAGCGCCATTCAAGCCAAATTCCGTAATGGTGGGCAAACCTGTGTCTGCGTTAACCGTTTTTATCTTCATGATGTCATTTTTGATGAATTTGAACGAAAGTTTGTGGCACAAGTAGCCAAATTGAAAGTCGGTAATGGCGTGGATGCTGGTGTGGATATTGGACCGATGATCACCATTAAGGCAATTGATGGTATGAACCAATTACTTGAGGATGCTCTCGCTAAAGGCGCCCGTCGAGTGACATTAGGTTCTGAAATTGAGGAGCATGGCCACTTTATCAATCCGAAAGTGCTGGTGGATGTCGATGATTCAATGGATATCGTCCACGAAGAGATCTTTGGCCCTATTGCTACATTGATTCGATTTAGTGATGAAGATGAAGTTCTCAGCCGTGCCAATAACACCATTTATGGTTTAGCCGCTTATTTCTTTTCTCGGGATGTAAACCGTATTTACCGAGTGGCTGAAAAGCTGCAAAGCGGAATGGTTGGGATCAATACCGGTTTGATTTCAAATGAAGTGGCTCCGTTTGGTGGGGTTAAACAGTCGGGGTTAGGTAAAGAAGGTTCCCATTATGGTATCGATGATTATTTAAGCATCAAATATCTGTGCCTTGATATTGCGTAACGGAAAAAGGAACTGTGATGAGCCAACAAAAAATAGCGGTGAATGTTAGCCGAATTGAACAGGTCAGCCCAACCATTAAAATGTTCGAATTCGTGGCGCAAAAAGGACAACTTAGCCCGTTTAGCGCGGGGAGCCATGTCACGGTTCATATGGATGAGCAAATTGGGCTACAACGTGCTTATTCATTAATAAGTGACCCTCAGCAGTGCGATCGTTACTGTATCTCTGTTTTGCGTGACCAGAACTCGAAAGGGGGCTCTGTTTTCATGCACGATAACATTGCGCAGGGGGATGCACTCTATTTATCCCCTGCGCAAAATTTTTTCGCATTAGCGCAAGCGCAGAGCAGCAAACATATTTTGATCGCTGGAGGGATTGGGATCACACCATTTTTATCCTACTTGTATGAGCTTGAGCACTCAGGAATGGATTTTGAGCTTCATTACGGGTTCAGTGATAAAGCGACGGCGGCGTTTGTCGATGAATTACAGGAACGCATTGGCTCCCGTTTATACACTTATGATAAATCCCAAGCTCAACGGATGCCTGTCGCCACATTAATCCAATCCCAACCTAAAAATAGCCATGTGTATGTGTGCGGGCCTGAAAGATTGATTAATGACGTGATTGAACAGGGCAATCAGCACCTTGGTAGCGCACAAGTGCATTTTGAAAATTTTGGCGAAGTGGCGAGTGAGGGGGATTCTTTTGAAGTGCATTTTCAGCGTTCAGGATTCAGTTTACAGGTTGCGGAAGACCAGTCCATTTTGCAGGTTATCGAAGCGGATAAGCGTATAAAGGTGGAATGTATGTGCCGCAATGGCGTTTGTGGAACCTGTGAAACGGCAATTTTGGAAGGGGAAGCTGACCATCGTGATTTGTATCTTGACGATGATGAGAAAGCGGAGCAAAAAACTATGATGCTGTGTGTTTCTCGGGCGAAGGGGAAGCGGCTGGTGTTAGATTTATGATGGTGAATGTGTAGATTGGTAGTGGAAAGCCCCAGTTTAATCACTGGGGTTTTTACTGATATTTACGAGGGTTTTAGTTCAAACATCAAGAAGGATTGATGCTCATCATTAAGATGATGATAGGCGGTGATCTGCTTGTCCTGAAACACAATTTGCCCACGACCTGTTTGGATAACATCGTCGAGCCACGTTTTATGATTAATGGCTAACTGATAGAGAAGGCGCTGTAAGGCTAAATAATCAATATCTGTTGATTGGCTTTTAAGATTGCTGGCGAGGATTTCTCCGGCTTTGTCGGTAAAGGCAACCAAATGTTGGAAGTGTGTCAGTAACACATCAAAGTAGCATTTGATTTTTCGTAGACGTAACTCATTGTTTTTTCGCTCAGTATTATCCAAGCTGATCCCAACTAATTTTGTGACTTTGCCGTTAGGTCCTTTAACGCCCGCGGCTCTGGATGTTATCCAGCGGTAGTCACCTTCCCAGTTGATTTTAAAATCCATTTCATGGGCACCGCCTTCTTTAATAATTTTGGAGTAACCATTGACCAGCTTATCTTTGGATGCCGGATCCATTAACGCCCAGAAATCTTCGTTGGTGGTGATTTTTATGCCATACACCGCTTCAACGTTATCGGAATAATTCAGTTCGCCAGTCAATAAATCCCATTCCCAAGTGACTATCTCCGCCGATTCTTGTAAATGTACTTCATTGATATTGCGTGTGCCGCCTACGCTGGACTGGGGATGTTGGGATTGCGTGTATTCACCATACTTGAGCCAAATCTTATCGACATCGAGTAAGTCTGCCAGCTTATTGAGGTTATCTTCGTCAATCATGCCGCCTTTTGTCCATTTATTGACGGCAGTACGGGAAACACCAAGCTGTTCCCCAACTTTTAACTGGCTCATTTTTTTCTGTTTTAATAGCTTGAGTAAGCGCTCTTTAAAAGTCTCTGGTTCGGTCATTAATGGGCATCCAATTGGTTATATTCATCCCCAAAGATGGGTGGTAAATGGGTGGCGAGATACTTTTCAAGATTTTCAATGAAAACTCTAAGACTAGCACTATTACGTAAACTACGTGAATAGACAGCAAAAACGTCAGCACCTTGATGCCATTGTGGTAGAACGCGCACTAATTTTCCTGACTGAAGTTCAGGAAGTACACTCCAAAGTGAACGTAATAAAATTCCTTCACCGCTGAGACACCACTGTTTGGCGACTTCACCGTTATTGACCATTAATTTACTATTCGGTGTGATGGTCATGCTTTCTTGTTGGTGCTCTAGTTTCCAGATTGCGGGAGCTTGATTGCGCTCTTTGATGGCAATGCACAAATGTTTCTGCTCTAGCTCTTGGGGCAAAGAAGGCTGTCCATATTTTTGAATATACGCAGGTGAAGCACAAAGTACTCGGCTATTGCGGGCTAACCGGCGTGCAATAAATTGATCCGAAATGGTGCCGCCAATGCAGATATCAAGATCGATGTTCTCACTGATGATATCGACAGATCGATCCGTTAACGTCAGATCAATACCTAAAAGAGGGTAATCAGCACGTAATGCCAGAATAAAGGGATTCAGATAGGTGCTACCAAAGCCTGTACTGCAACTGATACGCAGCTCTCCGCTGATCTCCTCGCGGCAAGCTTGTAATTCTCCCTGCATACGTTCCAATTCTTCCAGCAACCGCTCACTACTACGCAGAACAATTTTCCCTTCCGGGGTCAATTGAATGGCGCGAGCATTACGGAAAAACAGCGTTTGCCCTAAGTTTTCTTCCAGTAATTTAATGCGTTTCGATATATAGGCTGGAGATACCAATAGTTGCTCTGCCGCTTGAGAGAAGCTCATCAATCGGGCGGCGGTGACAAATACACGGATATCTTCAAGCAAAGGTAGCTTGTTCATAGTTTGTAAACCTAGGGATTACAGTTCATGCCTATACTTTATCACAGCAAGCCATAAACTGGAGGACATGCATAGATAATAATAAGGGCGTTGAAAATGGCACAATTCAATATAGCAGTCATTCCGGGTGATGGAATTGGAACGGAAGTGATCCCTGAAGGATTACGTGTTTTAGAGGCAGCGGCGCAGAAGCATGGTGTAAAACTTAACTTTACACACTTTGATTGGTCGTGTGAAACCTATCATCGTACAGGACGCATGATGCCGGAAGATGGCTTAGAGCAACTGAAAAAATTTGATGCTATTTTCCTTGGTGCCGTTGGGTTTCCGGGGGTTCCTGACCACATTTCCTTATGGGGCTTATTACTACCAATCCGCCGTGCGTTTAATCAATATGTGAATCTGCGCCCAGTTCGTTTATTTGAGGGGATTAAATGCCCATTAGCGGATAAAAAACCAGGGGATATTGATTTTTATGTAGTGCGTGAAAACGTAGAGGGCGAATATTCTGCAATTGGCGGGATTCAGTATGAAGGGACGGAAGATGAAATGGTGTCCCAGCAAAGTATTTTTACCCGCAAAGGGACTGACCGAATTTTAAAATATGCTTTCGAACTTGCCCGTTCTCGGTATAAAAAACATTTAAGTTCAGCCACGAAATCCAATGGATTATTCCACTCCATGCCGTATTGGGATAGCCGTGTGGCTGAAATGGCAAAACAGTATCCAGATGTGAAAGTCGATCAATTCCACATTGATATTTTTGCGGCTAACTTAGTGAGAATGCCGGAATTTTATGATGTGATTGTGGGATCAAACTTATTTGGGGATATTTTGTCGGATCTTGGTCCTGCGTGTACGGGGACGATTGCCATTGCACCGTCAGCGAATATCAACCCTGAAAAACAGTTTCCATCGATGTTTGAACCGGTACACGGTTCTGCGCCAGATATTGCTGGGAAAAATATTGCCAACCCAATTGGGACTATCTGGGCGGCAGCGATGATGATGCAGCATCTCGGTTGTCAAGAAATGCACGATACGATCATGTCAGCGGTTGAAACGGCGATTCGTGAACGTCGTCACTTGACTCGCGATATGGGAGGAAATTCCAGCACGCAAGAATTAGGACTAGAAATTGCTCAGTTAGTGGCAGCGTCGATGTAAATTTATTGGGCTCCATCCAGTGGGTGGAGCACCTAACATTTCAGGCTCTGATTGTTTATAACCCCAAGATCTGCGAAAATAACCGCCAATTACGATTAACAATACGGATTTGCTGCGCTTAGAGCCACCTCGAGCCTCTTCCTGATGCCCATACAAATCTGGATATAGACGAAAAGAACGGTTAAATGACAGATCAGAATTTTCTCCATGAAGTTAGCACCCGTAGAACGTTTGCTATCATTTCTCACCCCGATGCAGGTAAAACCACGATCACTGAAAAAGTATTACTTTTCGGACACGCAATTCAACGCGCGGGAACAGTAAAAGGTCGCGGTTCTAACCAGCATGCCAAATCAGACTGGATGGAAATGGAAAAGCAGCGTGGTATCTCAATCACCACCTCTGTGATGCAATTTCCCTATAATGATTGTTTAGTGAACCTATTAGATACCCCAGGACACGAAGACTTCTCGGAAGATACTTATCGTACACTAACCGCCGTTGACTGTTGCTTAATGGTTATCGACTCCGGTAAAGGGGTTGAAGATCGTACTCGTAAGCTGATGGAAGTTACCCGCCTGCGCGATACACCGATTCTGACCTTTATGAACAAATTGGACCGTGATATTCGCGATCCAATGGAGCTATTAGATGAAGTGGAAAATGAGCTGAAAATTGCTTGTTGCCCAATCACATGGCCGATTGGCTGCGGTAAATTATTCAAAGGTGTTTACCACTTACTGCGTGACGAGACCATTTTGTATCAAACAGGCCAAGGTCACACAATTCAAGAAGTTCGCATCGTTAAAGGGTTAAATAACCCTGAATTAGACGCGGCTGTTGGTGATGAATTAGCTTCTCAACTTCGCGAAGAGCTGGAGTTAGTTCAAGGGGCTTCCCATGAATTTGACCACGATGCATTCTTAGCGGGTGAGTTGACTCCTGTATTCTTTGGTACTGCCTTAGGTAACTTCGGTGTGGATCATATGCTTGATGGTCTCGTTGAGTGGGCTCCTGCACCTCAGGCACGTAAAACTGATGTGCGTGAAGTTGAAGCCACAGAAGAAAAATTCACTGGGTTTGTATTCAAAATTCAGGCGAATATGGATCCAAAACACCGTGACCGTGTCGCCTTTATGCGTATCGTCTCGGGTACCTATGAAAAAGGGATGAAGCTGCGCCAAGTTCGCATTAAGAAAGACGTGGTGATTTCTGATGCACTGACCTTTATGGCGGGTGACCGTTCTCAAGTTGAGAATGCTTATGCAGGGGATATCATCGGTCTGCATAACCACGGAACTATCCAAATTGGGGATACTTTTACCCAAGGTGAAGAGCTGAAATTTACAGGGATCCCGAACTTTGCACCTGAATTATTCCGTCGTATTCGTCTGCGTGATCCGCTGAAGCAGAAGCAGCTACTGAAAGGTTTGGTGCAGTTATCCGAAGAGGGGGCTGTGCAGGTTTTCCGTCCATTAATCAATAATGATTTGATTGTGGGCGCGGTAGGGGTCCTCCAGTTCGACGTGGTGGTTTCTCGCTTGAAGAGCGAATATAACGTTGAAGCGATTTATGAAGCGGTTAACGTCTCTACTGCTCGCTGGGTTGAGTGCGATGATGTGAAGAAGTTCGAAGAATTTAAGCGCAAAAATGAGCAAAACTTAGCCTTAGATGGTGGTGATAACTTATCGTATATTGCACCGACAATGGTTAATTTGAACTTAACCAGTGAACGTTATCCTGAAGTGAGATTCCGCAAAACACGCGAACACTAATCATTATCTCTAATTAATGTGTTTATATTTAAATGGTCAACTGAGTTGGCCATTTTTGTTATTTATTCTATTAATTATTAATATTTTCAATGTCATAACTAATCGAATCGATATTTTTTCGCGATGAGCATGCTGCTATGATGGCGGTGGGTGCTTGGATCATTTTGGTTCAAGCAAACTATTGGTTTAAATAAAGAATCGCTTTAAGTGAACAATAAGTTGTGAGACCAAAAAGACGAAAGCCCCGAGTTCCATTAACAGCAACTCGAGGCAGTCTCCAACCCAACAATTGGATTCTGTCTCCTTTTTGTACAGGAGTCAAGAGGAATGACCAAGTTTGCTCTTATCGGGCTAATGACCGTATGCGCTACGGTGTTGTGCCTTTCACTGCTGCTGCGGGACCGACTTTGTTCGGTTAACGTAGTGAGTGGAAACACAATGGTTCAAGCTACTCTGTTGTGCGTTGAGTAGTCTGGTGGGGGAGCGATCCCCCACATTTCTCTCTGATTGTGGGTTAGGTGATACAGGCACC